>NZ_JBHUEN010000045.1:0-7666 GCF_042680785.1 Paracoccus pacificus | reverse complement strand
GCTGAATACCTAAATCCAACCTGCAGACTCTCGTTATGAATGAGGGACCGGCTGGGGGCAGGTCAGATCCTTTCGATCAGAAGTGGCGCGCTCGGGAACGATGGGCCTTCGGGGTGCCTTTTTTCGGCCTCAGTGAGAGGGCGCTCCACTCTCCATTCCTCTTTCCCGTTCCAAAAGAACCAGAGCGTATCATCGCCCTTCAGGTGGTTCGTGGCCTTGAACGTAGGAAAATCTCTGAGATGATCGGGCACATTAACATTTGCAACGAGCGCGAAAAGCCCTTGGCGAACAGCGTATTGTATCGAAAATGTGGTGATAATCTGCGGGCGACCTGCGACCACCGTGTCAACGGCGGAGCAAAAACCGGCCACGGGGCGGCGCAAAAGCAGGCCACTTTCTTGCGCGCTTGAGCCCGCCGGGAGGGCGCAGCCCGAGCGGCGGGCTCAAGCGCGCGTCGCGGTTTTTTACGGGGTCTGGCCGGCGTTTCGGGCCCGACTTTGCGCGAGCCTGTAGCTCTCGCCATTCATCTCGAGGATGTTGACGTGGTGGGTCAGGCGGTCGAGCAGAGCGCCGGTCAGTCGCTCGGTTCCATACCACTTTTTTGCAACCAGGTCCTTCATCGCCGCCAGATCCAGCATCTGCTCGGCCAGCAGCTTCTTCAGCTTGGCGTTCTCATCCTCGAGCCCCTTCAGTCGCTTCGCCTCCGACACCGTCATGCCGCCGAACTTGGCCTTCCAGTTGTAGAAGGTGCCTTCCGACATGCCGTGCTTCCGGCACAGGTCAGCGCACTTCGCGCCTGCCTCATGCTCTGCCAGGATGCCGATGATCTGTTCGTCCGTGAATCTCGTTCGCTTCATTGTCCGTCCTCAAGTTGGGCCGGACTCTAATCGCATCTGGAGGAAAAATCCCGGGGCAGGTCAGCACGACCGCGAAGTCAGCGTGGGATTAATCTCAATTCAAGCAGCAGTTCGCTTTTCCCCAAGAATCAAGCTGAGAATGATTTCATCTGGCAGGTTCGTGGAGATGACATCCAGCACTCACACACCACTCGACAACCTGATCGATGTCAGCCGCGAGAGCGGTTTCAAGCCCGCCAGCAAAGGTCTGGAAGGCCGGTAGGTTCAGGCCATTGACTCCCAGCAGAACCGGAAGATTTCGTTCCAGAGCCTCGGCGATCAGCGGCGCCATGCCGCGCCCTTCGGCCTCCTGCTTGCCGAACTTGTTGACGATCAGCAGATCGGCGCCGGGCATTGCGCGCGAGACGCCGGCAACCGCCTGTTCCAGGACACCTGCATCTAGGCGGCAGCCACGAGCAAGGTTGCCGCGATCCTCACTGATACGCAGGACCGGCCCATCGGGCAGGACGACAATGTCCATGTCGCACTTTGTCCGATCCGCTCGCTCGATGTTGGTTTGCACGGTTCCCGCCAGCTTCAGGCCCCGGTCCTGCAATCGGGCGGCAACCTGAGCCAGAAACCGGTCGTTTGCGCCGCGTCCGGGCAGGCTGACATAACCGAGAGACATTTCTGTTTTTCCCATAACAAGCTGCATGAAGATCCGCTTGCTGCGGTCTAGATCCGGGCCAAATCGAGTGAAGCCTAGCCCGATCTCACGGTGCCTGCCAGTGACGCCGCCTGCGCCAGAAAGTCACATAGACCGAAGCGATTGATGCTCTCCAGGGCAGACGCCTCAGGGTGTAAATCCCTCTCCCAAGACCCGAGAGCATCCCGCAGATCCATCGGATACAAGGCGCAGGGCACGAAAGGCGGCGGCAGGTCAGTTCCCCGACCCACTTTCCTCTTCAGGCACGGTCTGCCCTGTCTGAGGCTGAGCAACTGCATCAGCACCCGGAACGTCAGTTGTGACAGCCTGAGTTACGTCGGCCTCGGGCCGCTGCGGGCAGGTGTTCAGGCTGACCGCCGGATCGCACTGGCCATCGATCCCAGTATCCTCGCGCTCGACCGGCTTGCCCTCGCGTGCGGGCAGCGGTGTGACAGTTGCCGGATTGGTTGTAGGGATCGAGGTCGAGGTGCCCGGCACCGGATTGCCGTGCAGGGCAGTCGGCGAGCCAAGGGGGCCTCCTGTCAGCTCAGGCAGCATCGCGTGAGGATTGGCAGGCGCTGAACCCCCGGGTGCCGCACCCTCGGGCTGCGCAGCGTCAGGTGTGGCGGGAGCAGGGGGGGCTTCCTGGGCAAGCGCCGGCGAAACAAGGATCAGCGCTACCGCTGCAGGTCCAAAGATACCAGACATCACACGCATCGCATCCATCTCCTTTGCACGCTCCTGGGTCATGAACGCATAAATGGCTCTTTCGTTCAACCGTCTGGAGGTTGACCTTCACCTTCCATTGGGTTCTGCTGCAACAAGAAGGCCTGTTTGTGATTGTTGTCTTGTTCCAGATCAAGGACCGCGCGCATCGCGAGGTTCAAACACTGCAGACACAAGATAGAAGGATGAGCCCATGAGTGCATTTCAAATCTCCCGCCGTGGCTTCATGCAAGCCGGTGCGGCAGCGGTTGGAGTGACCAGCCTTGGCCACATGATGGGCAGCTCTGCTCTTGCTGCCATCGACCCGAACTCGCATGGCCAGCGGGTCTTCCATGCCTCGCATTTCGGCCCCTTCGAGGCGGTCGTGCGGGATGGGCGCATCACTGCGATTTCTCCGATCACGGAACTCGACCATCAGCCCACCGACATGCTGATGCTGGGCGTCATGGACCGCACCTATGACGACAGCCGCATCCTCCATCCCATGGTCCGCAAGTCCTACCTGGACGGCTGGCAGACGGGGGACACCAAGCCGGAACTGCGCGGCAAGGAGGAATTCGTTCAGGTCGACTGGGATACCGCCCTGGCCCTGACCGCCAATGCCATCGTCAAGACAATCGAGGAAAACGGCAACGAGGCGATCTTCAGCTCCTCCTACGGCGGCTGGTCAAATGCCGGCTCGTTCCGCCCGAACGTCATGCAGCAACGCTTCTTCAACCTAGTCGGCGGCTGCACCATCACCCAGGGCGACTTCTCGGCCGGCGCGTCGCAGGTGGCCCTGCCTCACATCATCGGCGACATGGAGGTCTATTCGCCCCAGACCGCATGGGAGGTCGTGCGCGACAACACCGAGGTCTTCGTCCTCGTCGGCTGCGACCCGGTCAAGAACAACCGGATCGAGTTCACCGTGGCCGACCACGGCATGTCCCGCCCCTGGGCCGAGATCCGCGACGCGGGCTGCCGCTTCATCTCGATCAACCCGCAGCGCACGGCGTCGGATTCCTACCTGAATGCGGACTGGGTGCAGATCGTGCCCAACACGGACATCGCGCTGTTCCTGGGCATGGCCCATCACGTGCTGGAACAAGGTCTGGAAGACCGCGCCTACATGGACAAGTACATGACCGGCGCCGACCGCTGGATCGCCTATGTCAAGGGCGAGGATGACGGCACCGCCAAGACGCCCGACTGGGCCGCGGGTATCACCGGCATCCCGGCCGACAAGATCCGCGAGATGGCCGAGCTTTTCGCCAAATCGCGCACCCAGTTCGGCGGCGCCTGGTCGCTGCAGCGGGCCCATCACGGCGAACTGACCCACCACGCGATCATCAACTTCGCCGCGCTCATCGGCAAGATCGGTAAGCCCGGCGAAGGCGCCGGCTTCAGCTGGCACTATGGCAGCGGCGGGATGCCGCAGTCGGGCCAGCCCACGCCCACGGGGCTGTCGGCGGGCAAGAACCTCGTGGACAAGCTCTGCCCCGCCAGCCGCATCGTCGAGATGCTGGAAAATCCCGGCAAGGAGTTCTTCTACAACGGCCAGACCCGCACCTATCCCGACATCCGGATGATCTACAACGCAGGCAACAACTTCGTCTCGCACCAGCAGGACCTGAACCGGCTGCTGAAAGCCTTCGGCAAGCTGCACACCATCGTCAGCCAGGACGTCTGGTGGACCGCCGCCGTCCGGTGGGCCGACATCGTGCTGCCCGCGTCAAGCACGCTGGAACGCGACGACATCTCGGTCGGCGGCACCTATTCCAACGACAAGATCTACGCGATGAAGAAGGTCATCGAACCGCAGGGCGAAGCGATGAGCGATTACGAGATCTTCGAGGAGCTTGCCGACAAGATGGGTCTCTGGGCGCAGTTCACCGACAGCGTGGATTATATGGACCACATCCGCGCGGCCTATGAACGCACCGGCGCGTCGAAGACCACGCCCTTCGAGGAGTTCTGGGAAAAGGGCTATGCCCTGCAACCAGCCCCCCCCGAGGCCCGCAAATGGGTGCGCCACGGCGCCTTCTACGAAGACCCCGAGGCAAACCCGCTGCACACGCTGTCGGGCAAGATCGAAATGTTCTGTTCGTCCATCGCCGACATGAACGTGCCCGACAACCCCGGCATGCCCGTCTGGCAGGAACCGCTGGAATATCTGGGCAACGCCAAGGAAGGCCAGCTGCACATCGTCAGCCCGCATCCCTGGTATCGCCTGCACAGCCAGATGGACAACTCGGCCAAGCTGCGCGAGCTTTACAAGATCGACGGGCGCGAACCCGTGCGGATGAACCGCCAGGACGCCGAGGCGCGCGGCATCGCCGATGGCGATCTGGTGGAAATCCGCAACGAACGCGGCGCGGTGATCGCCGGGGCGGTGCTGTCGGACGACATCATGCCAGGCGTCATGTCGCTGTATGAAGGGGCCTGGCCGGATCTGGACAGCAAGGGGCGCTGCAATTCCGGGCAGATCAACTGGATCACCTCGGAACGTCCGGCCTCGGGGCTGACGCAGGCGACCATCGCCAATACCTGCGTGGCCTCGGTCGCCAAATGCGAGGACGCCGAGCGTCCGAACCAGGCCCACCAGAATCCGGCCATCCTGACCGACTACCAGTTCGCCGCCATCGACGAATCCGAACTGGGCTTGGACCGCGTGGCGGATATCGTGGAGTCGCTTTATGCGGAAATGGAGGAAGGCGAGCGCATCTTCTATCAGCGCTGCACGGTCTGCCACGGCCCCCGCGATCCGGGCGGCTTCACCCAGCTGCAATGGCGCGGCATCACGCCCTCGATGTTCCCGCGCGCGGGTCTGGATGATGCCGAAGCGGCGCTGGTCACCGACTTCCTGATGCGCAACGCATCCGACGCCGCCGTGGCGAACTGATCCCCACAGTGCGGGGTCGGCCGGATGGCTGGCCCCGCACTCGCAGGAATGCCCCGGACCTTTGCCGAACCTTTCATGGGGACAGCATCGGACACGGCCGGCAGGCACCATGACCGAAGGCGCCCCCTGCCGTTCCGGGATCGTCGGTCAAGCCACCGCGAAACGCAAAGGGGCGGCAATCTGCCGCCCCTTTCCCGTCATTGCATGGTTTGTGCCCGGTTATTCCACCTTGGCAATTTCCGCGTCCAGCCGCTCGCGCGCCTTCTTGGGCATCTTCGCGGTCTGGGCATCTTCCAGGTTCGCGGGCGCATCGCCCACCTGGACCAGGGCGACCATGCCCATGGCAAAGTGCGGCGTGCATTTCACGCCGTAAAGGCCCGGCTCGGTCACGGTCAGAGAGAATTCGTCGTTGATCTTGCTCTTGAAGGTCTCGACACCCTCGGGAAGAATTTCCTTGATGGATTCGACGTTGTGGCTCTTGTCGGTGGGCACGAAGTGGATCACGTCGCCCGGCTCGGCTTTCACGAAAGCAGGCTCGAAGACCATCGTCCCTGCCTCACCCTTGTTCAGCATCTCGACCTCATGCTCGGCGGCAAAGCCGGTGCCGGCCAAGGCAAGGAGCAGAACGGGGGCGGCAAGGAAGGACAGGCGTTTCATCAGTAATCTCCTAGTTGAACGGACTAATCGGGGTCCGTTGAGAGGTAGTATAGGCAGTCTCGGGCGCCTCTGCCTTGATCCAGCGCAAAGGACGGGCCTTATCGATGATGCCCTCAATGTCGGGCGGATGAGAGAGAGCCTCGCTGGGAATGGCGAAACTTTGGTGCCGTGACCGTCCGAAAGGGGATCGCTGAGCGGACGCAGTATCGCGTCCGAGCCATACCCAATATTCAAGGGGGAAATCGATTCTCATTTAGATGGTACGGTTATGGTATCATTGAACGGGCCTTTTGCGTTACAATTCTACATGGCTTCAAAATATTTTTCCGAAGGACACCCCCATGTCTGAAACTCGCATTGGATACGCCCGATGTTCGACCGACAAACAGGACCTTGCCGCACAGACGGCATCCCTCCTAAATCTCGGCGTAGTTGCGGACCGCATCTATACCGACCATGGCTTGACTGGGACGAACCGCGAGCGGCCAGGACTGGCGCAGGCCTTGGCAGCCGTGAGAGCCGGCGACACGCTGGTGGTTCCGAAACTTGACCGGCTGGCACGGTCAGTTCCGGATGCTCGCTCTATCGCGGATGAGTCGGCGAAGCGCGGGGTGAGGCTTGCATTGGGAGCGTCGGTCTATGATCCGCACGATCCGATGGGAAAGATGTTCTTCAACATTCTCGCCACCTTCGCTGAATTCGAGGCCGATTTGATCCGCATGCGCACCAAAGAGGGCATGGCTGTTGCCCGCGCAAAGGGGAAGCTGAAGGGCAAGAAGCCTAAGCTGTCGGATCGCCGCCAAACAGAGCTGCGACGCATGTATGACACGGGCGACTACTCCGTCAGCGATCTGGCAGAGCTGTTCGACGTTTCGCGGCCGACAGTCTATCGCGTCCTACAACGGACGCCGAGCGCTGAAGTACCTATCGAAGCACGATAGCTGACCTTCGCTGCGCTCTACATCACCAACTGCTCTGCGGGACTTTTCTGCCGTTCGTAGGAGCCATACAGTCGGAGTAGGATCGTGGACAACGGCTGTTACTAAGGCCGTCTCTGACAAACAGGAAGGATATTTTATGCGCTTTGTGTCAAGTATTGCGATAACTGTNNNTCGTGTATTCGTCAACGTGGTCTCCGCCTCAGGCGCCCGTTACGTGTCTGGGCGGTACGAATGGTGGACAAAGGGTGAGAATGTCACGCTGACCGATACGATCAAGGAAGAGTCCCTGCTGCAATGCACACCAAACAATGAGTGAAACTAGGAGACAAAGAGGCGCGGCGGGCATCAATAACTGGCTTGGTCCCGGCGTACTCATCAACGCCAGGACGGTCATTACGTACAATGTCCGGGTTTCAATTAGCATCAGTTGGCGCCCTTCCGTTCCCCCTCACTCTTACACTCAACGAAACTTTTCACAATTTGAACCGCCCCGGCTTGCCCGGAGGGGCGTTTCGTTCAGCGCGGAAAGCTGAAATTGGGCTCGGAGCAGACCTTCGCGGTGGGCTGGCTTGATGTGGTATACTGTGTCACCAACATGAGGTTGGTGTCGAGGCTGGGCGAGGAGGTTGGAGGACAGAACATGCCTACTGCCAACTTACCTGCCATCCGCGCTTGCCGCCCTGCCTGGAACAAGGGGCGCCTGATAGGTCAGAAACGCCCACTTTTGCCGAAACATGTCTGGGCCATCCGCGTTCGCCTAGAGATCGCCGGGAACCATCGCGACCTTGCCCTCTTCAACTTGGCCGTCGACAGCAAGCTCCGTGGCTGCGACTTGGTGAAACTAAAGGGCGCCTCTAAAAATTGCAGCAATGCGGCGGTCGGGGTATGACGCGGGAGGCGTTCGACGGTAGGGGCATGG
>NZ_JBHUEN010000044.1:0-8786 GCF_042680785.1 Paracoccus pacificus | reverse complement strand
AAACGTTACGGGGAAATAATCGATGTCCAGCATTCCATCCGCAAAGGGCATCGACAGCACGCTTGGGCTCGGGCACCGACGTGGCGCTCGAGACGGCCGACGCGGCGATCCTGCGCAACCGTGTGACCGATGTGCCGGGCAAGATCCGCCTCTCCCGTGCGACCATTTCGAACATCCGCCAGAACATCGCGATTGCGCTCGGCCTCAAGGCGATATTCCTCGTGACTACCGTGCTCGGGATCACCGGCCTTTGGATCGCAATCCTCGCGGATACCGGTGCCACCTTGCTGGTGACGATGAACGCCCTGCGGCTGCTGTTCTTCCGTCCTACCGGCACGCCTGAACCTGCGGGTCACGTCGATCTGACCGCTGAGACACGCCCCGATCGCGCCGCCGCAAAGACCTGAAAGGAACCCTGATGACCCTCACCCGCCGCGCCGTGATGGCCTCCGCCGCTTGCTTCGCCGCGACGGCACCGACCGCCGGACTGTCTCAAAGCTCTCCCGCGATCCACGTTCTGAAAGACCCGAACTGTGGCTGCTGCACAGCTTGGATCGAGATCCTCAAAGAGAACGGATTTAAGGTCACCACCGAGCGCAGCTTCGGCACCCTCCTGATCCGGCACAAGCTCGAGAACGGCATCCCCCAGAACATGACCTCCTGCCACACCGGCGAAATCGAGGGCTACATGATCGAAGGACACGTGCCGACGGCCGACATTCGACGGCTGCTATCCGAGCGCCCCGATGCCGTCGGTCTCGCCGTGCCTGGGATGCCTTACGGATCACCGGGCATGGGGCCAGAGGATGAGCGGGAAGCCTACGACGTGTTCCTGATCCTCGGAGATGGCAGGACGGAAATCTTCTCCAGCTACGAGGCTGCCTGACGGCGCCGATCTCAGGATCGCTGTGGGGCCACTGCACAAACCTCACACCGCGCAGTCGCAGCGAAAGTCAGGAAAGTCCCGCACTGCGGTTGTTCGTGCCAGGCGAGCGAAGGTCCGCAATCGCTATGCCGGATGAGCTCGACGCGCAGGCTTTCCAGTTTTGAGCACCGCGTTCAGGATGACGGCGAGCTTTCGCATGATTGCGGTGATGACCACTTTCGCGGGCTTGCCACGCTCTTTCAGGCGGTGCGCGAAAGCTTGCATCGCTGGATCGAGGCGGAGGGCCGTCAATGCCGCCATATAGAGGCTCGACCTGACCTCACGCCTCCCCCCTGAAATGCGACGTCGTCCTTTCAGCGTCCCTGAATCCTGAGCATGGGGCGCAAGACCAACAATCGAAGCGGCCTCTCCTTTGGTCAGCGACCCCAACTCTGGAAGATAAGCCAGGCAGGCCGCTGCCGTCTTTGGCCCCACGCCGATCACAGACGTCAGCAGGCCCGACTTCTGGCGGAACTCCGGCGTTGCGGCGACCAATGCGGCGATCTGAGTATCAAGCTCCTTGATCTCGTTGCTCATGGCCCGAACATGACGCTTCAGAGATCGTTCCACATGCTTGATCTGCGGATGCTCCAACCTGTTCTGCTCGATGCGGATCATCTGTGCCAGATCATCGCGCCGCCGCCGCAAGCCACGCAGCTCGGCCGTTTCTGGGGCGGGTGGCTGCCATAGCCGAAGATCGACCGATTTGGCGGCGAATAGCGCGAGCATTCGCGCGTCCACCGCGTCTGTCTTGGCAGAGAGGCCCAAGAATTTCGCGAAATTCCGTGTCCGCGTGCCATGCGCACGATGAGCTGGAAGCCCCACCTCGACGGCGCAATTCAGAACATGTCGCTCATATCCACCTGATGCCTCGCAGATCACGAAAGGGTTGCTGCCTTTCGTTTTTGCTTTGAGCAAGCGTCTGACCGCAGGCGCGGTGTTTGGGATGGTGACCTGCTGGTCGTCGGGCAGGCTGTGGACGGTCAGGCTCGCTTTAGAAACCTCAAACGCGATGATGTTCGTGCGATGTCCTTCGTGGAAGTTGCTGCTCATATGCTTGTCATGATCCTTGATTATGCACGGCCGCGAAGGCCCTTCTACCGTTCGGATGGCCTGACAGATGTGACGGGAGGCAAGATATTTTGCGACCGCACGTCGGGTCATTCCTCGGGGAGGCCCGCCCGTCACCAGTTCCTGGGATGGCCGTCCCAGAAACCGACTGCCTCTACTTTTCCAGTGTGGAAAGCGGAGACAATGACTCACGCATAATCCTCGGGGTGAGCCGCATATGCGGCGAGGGGCAGACAGCCCCTTTTCTTTCTGCTTGTCGGTTACCGTATTGTGGATAGCGTTTTGCGGGTTCTGATGTGCCTGCCGGAAAACTCCTTTCTGCGCCTCCCCCCTCCTTCGTCCGGGAACCGTGCCCTAATCTCGGCCGCTGCGCGCCCTCGATCCGAGCCATTCAGGGAGATGCGACCGGCTGCGGCTTCTGCGGTCTGTCTCGTCCCGAGCCAGATCCTCGCGCGCCGGTCCTGGTCGCCCTGCCCTGCCCGTCTCGGCCCATTCGGGTGACGGTCACTGGCGCGGGCGCCAATGGCGATCGCATCGCCCTGCAACTACTGCCGATCAGGATCTGGTAGCCCGCGCCTATGCGCGGGCTGCCGTCGGCCGGAGGATTCGTCCGGAGGCCGAACGCCCCGGCTTTGCCTTGGCCTCGTCACGCTGGCGCGCGCCGCGTCCTGGATTGAGGGCCTGTTCCGGCCCTCTTTCCAAAGGGTGGGTCCTCGCCATGCTCGCTTCCTCCACCTTCGCCTGACGGCTTCGGTTCCGTGCAGCTGCGCGTGGCTCCGGTCCCGGCTGCGCCGCCTTTGGAAATTCACCGGCCCGGTTCGCCACCTGGCAAGGCTTCAGGAGAGGGCGCGCTGCGCGCTTCTCGCCTGAAACCTTCGCCCATTATGGGCACCCCGACCGAGGCAAAAGACCAAGGCGGGATCGTCGCGAAAAAAGGAGGCCACAAATGGCAACTTTCGATCTTTACCAGACCATCACCGACCAGATCATCCGCAGCATTGAGGCAGGTACGCCCGCATGGCGCAAACCGTGGACCGGAGAAGCGGGCGGCGCACCTTTTCCGCGCCGCGCCAATGGCGAATATTATCGCGGCATCAATGTGCTGATGCTCTGGCTGGCCGCCGAGGAAAACGGCTATCGCAGCGCCTATTGGTTCACCTATCGCCAAGCGCAGGAGGCAGGCGGGCAGGTCCGCAAGGGCGAGAAATCATCAACCGTTGTGAAATATGGCACGGTTGATCGCAAGGACGAGGACACCGGCGCAGACAAGCGCGTTCCATATCTGAAAGCCTATCGTGTTTTCAACGCCGAGCAGATCGACGGATTGCCGGCGGATTTTCAGGCGAAGCCTGCCGATCCTGCCCGCGACCTTGGCACCGAAGCCGATGCCGAGCTTGACGCATTCTTTGCCGGGACGGGTGCCGATATTCGCCACAGTGACGAGCCACGCGCCTATTACGTCCCCGGCGAGGATTACATCCACATGCCGCCCGTCGCGACGTTCCACAGCGCAAGCGGATATTATGCGACCCTTGCCCATGAGGCGACGCACTGGACCGGCCATAAGTCGCGGCTTGATCGCTTTGGCCGCTTCAATGACCGGAAAGCTTATGCGTTCGAAGAACTGATTGCCGAGATCGGAAATTGCATGGTTTGCGCGAGCCTTGGGCTGACACCCGATTTCGACCAGTCGGCGGCCTATCTGAAAAGCTGGCTGCGGGCATTGGCTGACGACAAGCGCCTGATCTTCAAAGCTGCATCGGAAGCACAGAAGGCCGCCGATTGGTTGTTGAAAGCCGCGTCAACTGATGAGGCCGACGCCACCGAAGACAGGGCCGCCGCGTGAGCGGCCCATCGGAGGTAATGCCATGTTCTATGAATTGCGCGACCATCCCGACGATCTGCCAATCCGCTGCGGAACGCTGGCCGAGGCCAAGCGCCGCGCACGCATCCGCGTTGAGAGATTCGGATTTTCGGTCCTGATCTATGAGGTCAGTCCCTTCACTGGCGAAAAGCTTCTCGAAGAGATCGGCTGACAAGTACCGCCGCCTTCGGGCGGCGGGCTCGCCTTCGGCCTCGCCAAGTGGCCAGGTCAGCGCCGGCGTCTGCCGCGTCCTCGTCCGCCCTGCCCCGTTCAGGCCGTGCCAGACGTTTGAATGTCCTGAAGTTCCAACAATGCCGCTACGCGATCCTCTGGCGACAGTTCGGCGAGCATCCTTTTCGCCAGCCGCGACGCGCCTTTTCGGCCGAGCGGATATTCCGCCAGCTGCCGACCGGCGGCAATGAAATAGGCGCGCAGCTCATCGAATGTCGCCAGCGCGGCCCAGGACGCCGCCTCATCTTCATCATCGACAAAGGCCACCAGCGGAACGCCGGCACGCCATTCTTCCAGAATGACGCCCATCACCACCACCGCATCCGTTGGATCAGCATCATAGACTGCCTTCACCAATTGCTGCACTTTGATCAGTCGCTCCGACATGTGCATTTCGTCCCTCCGTCCGCTATGGGCGCGGCCTTTCGCTTTGCCCGGAAAACCTCAGGTTTTTCCGGGCAAAGCGGGAGGGCGAAGCCCTGCCCGCGGCCTTGGGGCTGTCGGTCAAGGGGTCTGGAAGGCGGGGTGGTGCGGCCCGCAGCCGCTTGCGGCGAGGACACGGCACGCCTGGAAGACGACGCCGAAGGCGGCGCTCGCCCCTTGACGGGCAGAACCGGGGGTGCTGGGCGGACAACTCATGTATATGAACGATCGTCGCGACGGGGGTGAGCACGGGCATCGCCCGTGTCGATCCCCCGGCGCGTCACCCGATCACCGCGGGCCGCGCTGACGCGCGGACCTCACAAGCATCTATTGTCGACACTAGCACCGCAATCGCCAGCCAAGACGGCATCTGGGGCCACTTCGCCTCGTTCGACTAGTGACCTTTGGATGATAACCATGCGTCGAAATGCGGCAGAAATTGTGCCCGCGCCCATCGTGACATGGGGGCTTCGATGCCGGTCATTGCCTCCGGATCGATCTCTTTCGCCAGCCGGCCATAGGCGGCCTGGCTGATCATCATGGATGTGTCAAACGGGTGGCTGGCATCCGTCATCCGCTCGCTTGGCACTTCTGTGTATTCGATGCCCGCCTCGATCCGCTCAATCAGCTGCGGACGCAACTCGCCCATGGCCTTGCGGAAGACCGCGCTGACCGGACAGCGGGCTTTTTCCGCACAGGCTGTTGCCCGTTCGGCCAGGTCGGTCGGGCAACGGAATGTGACGCGCAGCTTGACATTCGGCCCCCTGTCCGCTTCGACCGTCGCCTTCATGTCCTCAGTGGTCTTGCGAGGCTCTTGAGTTGTTGAACTATCAGGGGCTGATTTTGGTTCAGATGCGGTGATCGGTGCGGAAACCACTGTACGCTGCGCCAGCTCCTTCGGTTTTTCGGCTGGCTTCGGTGTCGGAGCTGATGCTTCCGCCGATTTCTTCGCTGGCGGCTTGGGCGCGGGTTTTTCGGCCGGGCGCGGGGCTTCCACTGGCTTTGCAACATCGAGACGAGCCGCAAAACTGTCATCGCGCTTGAGAACCATGCCACGATCCTTGAGTTTAGCCATCAGCTGTTCTCCTTGATGATGGTATCAAACTGATCGAGCAATTCGCCCATTTCGGTCAGGCCTGGTGCGATTGATTGCACGAGGCTTCGGTTCGGGTGCTTGTCACGGATGACGCCCAGAAGCCCGGTGTCGTTCATGCGCTCGTAGCAGGCCCGGTCCAGCACGAAATCTTCAAGTGTCGGCAGCGTCTCGAACATGATCGCGATCTGCGTCTTCGCGGATTCGCTGATCGATTTGCCGACATGGCTTCCGACCACACGAAATGGCGGCACATGATCGGGATCATCGACGCGGGTCTTCAGTTTTTCATGCCAGATGCCGGTTGAAGTGGTGTCGCGCACATCCTGCGATGACAGGCGGCAGGGCGAGACGATCAGATGCGCGGTCATCGCCATTTCGTCATGCGCTTCTGATGCACCGCCGAAAGTATCGATCAGGATCAGGTGATTCTCGTCCGGCCCTTCGTATAGTGACTGAATGTCCTCAAGCACCTTCTCGGCGCTCAATGTGCCGATCACATTGATCCGGTCATGCCAATAGCCCTGGCTGCGCGCTTCGTTCATCCATTCAGCGATGCCCTGGTTGCTGTCAGTGTCGAAGATCGTCACACGCTCGCCTCGGTCGATGGCCACAGAAGCAAGACCGCGCACGAGCGTCGATTTTCCGCAGCCACCTTTCTTGTTCATGACTGCGATGATTCGTCTGCCTGTGCCCATGATGCGCTATCCGTTCTGCGTGATGCGGTGTCCTTGATGCGTAACACGATAACCGAAAAGCGATAAGCGCTGTACCGCAAACGCGATACAGTCTCCTAGATACGCAATACGTCAAGCAATATGGCTCATGCGGTATACGTGCTCCAATTTGCGAACTGCTACAAACGACATGCGCGATGCAACAAACGTTATGCGCGATGCGTGATGCGATATAAAATGGCAGGCGCTGAGCAAAAGTGGCTGCAACATACGACATACGAAATCCAACAAGCAACATCCGTAAACCGTACTGCGCGATCCGTTGTTGGTGCCGGCGCTAGGTCGCACGGAGAGGGCGCGTGGGGCCTGCTGGCGGGGTTTGGCTATCACCCCTGCGGCTTGGTCCTGAATGGCCCTCTGACGGCGCTCTGCGCGCGCCTGAAGCGGTGTCGCGACGGCGACACTCCCTGGGGGGTAAGTAAACGGACCATATGTGCCAGAGCAACCGCTGCGATCGCCCCAATCGACGCAGCCTGCGGCCGCGATTTCCGATTGTTTGATGGGCGATCTTGGGCTACTCTGGCACATATGGGGAAGTGGCAGGAAATGCGGAATGTATACAAACCGTCTGACCGCCATCGTCGGGAGACTATTGATGGCGCGTAAATCGCTGACGAAAGACCAGAAGGCAGAGGCCATCCGCCAGTTGAAGGCGGGCGGGGCTGTTTCCACGGTTGCTGACGCGGTTGGTGCCGCGCCTGAGGCGATCAAGAAGGAAAAGGCCCTGAAACTGCGTCAATCCGAGGCGACCACGACCTATGGAAGTGTCGTTACCGTGCGGCTATCCCCCGAGGAGGTGCACCAGTTGGACAGGCTGAAAGGGGGGCTTGGGACCGCTAGCAGGTCGGACGTGCTGCGCACCTTGCTGCGGTCGAGCGTCGGGATGCTGGAATTTCCGCCCGAGCAGGCGGCGGAACTGGAGGCGATCAAGCACGAGCTGCACAAGATCGGCGTGAACATCAACCAGATCGCCTTCGCCGCGAACACCCGAAAGATCAAGCTGGCGAGGGGGGAGATGCACGCGCTGGATGATCTGCGGCTGGCCATTCCGAAGGTGCGGACCTTCCTGCAGGCGGTCGTTGCCGAGCAGCGGCGCCGTGGGGTGCGGCTCTTCAAGGCCTTCGTGGAGGCCGAGGCATGAGCCGGGGTGGGCTCGCTAAGGCGCTGATCGGCGAGATCGAGTTTCCGATCTGGAAGGGCGGGGCGGGTATGCTGGCTTTTCAGCAGGCCGAGGTCGCGCGCGAGTTCGACAGGTTCATGACGCCGAGGCCGAAGGTTTCCGGGCGGGCGGCGGGGCTGTGGCGAGTCACCCAGGGCTCTAATGCGGTGGTGCTGAAGAAGATCCATAATGGCGGCACCCACACCGGCAAGCAGCTTGGCAATCAGCTGGACTACCTGTTTTCCAAGGCGGCGGCGGTGTTCGGCAACATGGCCGATCTTGACCCGCGGGCCCGGACACTCGACGGCGATCAGCGCAAGGCTGTGGTCGATCAGTGGTCGGATGAATGGACCGGCGATCCGAAGAACGGCCAGACCACGCATCTGCTGGTCTCCTTCCCTTTCGATGTCAGCGCCGAGCGCGCCCGGCCAGTGGTCGAAGAATGGTGCATGGAGATGTTCCAGTCCGGTCTGCATTCGGATGGCGAGGAATGGGCCTATGTCGCGGCCCTGCATACCGATCGGGTCAACAAGCATGTCCATGTGGTGGTGAACAACCGGGGCCTGGAGCATGGCGACTGGTTCTTCATGGCGAAGGACCATGTCTTCAATCTGGATTTCATGAAGGAACGGCTGGTCGAGATTGCGGGCGGGCAGGGGATGTTTCTGGACAAGAGCAGCCGTCTGGATCGCGGCATCCTGACCTATGGGCCGTCGCGGGCCGAGATCGAGCGGGCTGCGCGTGAAGGCCGTGAGCCCGTCGAGGCCCGCCGCCAGGGCAGGGCGCTCAGCGATGCCCTCGATCACATTCAGCGCAATATCGAGACGCTGCGCAGTCTCGCGGTCGTGGCCACGCTCATCAGCGACGAGGACCTGGCCCGGAAGATCGAGGCCGCAGCCGACCTGCTGGAACAGGGCGGCATTATCAATCACAGAAATCAGGAGATCGTCATGGACGCTGAAACCATCCGCAATCGCGGCGATCTGGCCACTGCCTTCGGGAACTGGCTGGATGAAAGCGAGAAGGACATTTCGCGCCTGCCCGTGCAGGAGCAGCGCGAAATGCGTGAGGAACTCTACGGTATTGCCTCGGAGATCGTGCGCGATCTGGGCGATGATCGCGGCGCGCAGCTGATGCACCATGCCCCGCGCACCCCGGTCTATCAGGTGCAGATGGACGGAGATCGCATCACCATCGAGGACAAGCACAAGGGCGCCTCTAAAAATTGCAGCAATGCGGCGGTCGGGGTATGACGCGGGAGGCGTTCGACGGTAGGGGCATGG